>CBDBOW010000001.1:0-27779 GCA_965208545.1 Candidatus Poriferisocius sp.
GCACCCGCGCATCAATTTCGATTTTCCAAAGCCCGTCTCTTTGTTGGAGTTCATCCTGAGACAAAGTACCACGGCGAGCACCATTGTCCTCGACTCCTTTGCGGGCAGCGGCACCACTGCCCAAGCCGTCCTGGCCTTGAATAAGGAGGACGGCGGCAACCGCAAGTTCATCCTGGTGGAGTGCGAGGACTATGCCGACACCATCACCGCCGAGCGGGTCCGCCGCGTCATCAACGGCGTGCCGGGTGCCCGGGACCAGGCGCTGCAAGAGGGGTTGGGCGGCTCCTTCACCTACTGCACCCTGGGCAATCCCATTGAGGTGGAGGGGATGCTGACCGGTGAGAGTCTGCCCGCATATTCGCAACTGGCCGCCTACCTGCTGCACACCGCATCGGGCCTCTCCGCCAGCGGAGAGCTGGCCGCTCAGAATGAGGACGGACTCTTCTACCGCAACGGCGATACCGACTACTACCTGCTCTACCAGCCTGAAATCGACTGGCTACGCAGCAACAAGGCCGTCCTCAATGAGCAGCAGGCCCGGCGCATCCACGCCATCGGCAGGAAAGCGAGGGTGTTCGCCGCCGATAAGTATATGAGTCAGCGGTTTCTCACCGACATGGGCATCACCTTTTGCCAGACCCTACGAACTGCATCGCAGCGGGTCAGGGGGCGTGTGATGGAACTGAAGGATTACCAGATCCGCGCCCTGGACACCTTCACCCGGTGGCGGAATGCACTGGCGGCAGCCCAGGTGCGCTCCAAAACTGCCATTGCCGCATTGGCACAGGCGGGGGTGGGTGCTGCCGACATTCCGAGCTATCCGAAGTCCGCCTGGCAGAACTTGGCCCAAGCTGGCGAGGTGGCCAACCCTGCCAGGCCCTATGTCGAGCGCACTGCGGCAGCGGGTTTCCCCATCCCCCATCTCTGCTTCAAGGTGCCTACGGGCGGCGGCAAGACGCTGCTGGGCGCCGCCGCGCTGGAGCGTCTGCACCGGAGCAGTGGATTGGTGCTGTGGATGGTTCCCAGCAACGCCATCTATCAACAGACCCGGGAAAAACTGTGGGACCGGCAACACCCCTACCGGCAGATGCTGGAACGGGGCAGCGGCGGGTGCGTCAAGATGCTGGAAAAAGATGATCTTTTCACCGCCGCTGACGTTGAGCACTACCTCTGCGTCATGCTCATATCATTGCAATCCGCGAACCGCAGAAACAACCGGGATTTCTTGCGAATGTTCCGCGATTCCGGTCGTTACACGTCCTTCTTTCCCGCCAGTGACGACCAATCGGCCAATCAGCGTCTCCGCAACGAATTTACCGACCTTGACCCGCCCGCCGCTGACCAACCTGCTAAGCAGAGCCTTTTTAACGTCTTCAAGATGAAACGCCCGCTGGTCATCCTGGATGAAGCGCACAAAGCCTACGGCAGCCAAGGAAACGAAAGCGACGAGTTTGTGCAATCGATCAATCGCCTGAATCCCGGTTTGGTGATTGAACTTTCAGCCACACCCGGTTGTTCCAAAAGCAACCTCCTGGTGGATGTGCCGGGCCATGACCTGAAAGCCGAAGAAATGATCAAGTTGCCGGTGCAAGTGACGTGTTTCACCAATGCCGACTGGCATCACACCCTGGGCCAGGCCCACGCCAAGTTGGAAGAACTGGACCACGAGGCAGTCTCCCTCCACAACAATAAGGGGCGCTATATCAGGCCCATGGTGGTGGTACGGGTCGAACGCACCGGCAGCGACCAGCGGGATGGGGATCACATCCATGCCGAGGACGTACGGGACCAACTGGTGCAGAATCTGGGGGTTGCCAGCGGGGCGGTGAAGGTGCAATCCAGCAGCAGCCGTGAATTGGCCGGTCTTGACCTGCTATCCGAATTGTCGCCGGTGCGATGGATCATCACCAGGGCCGCCTTGATGGAAGGCTGGGATTGTCCCTTCGCCTACCTGCTGGTGATGCTGGACAACACCAGAGCCAAGCGGGCCATCACCCAGTTGGTGGGCCGTGTCATGCGTCAACCCCATGCCCGCCTCACCGGGCGGGCTCTTCTGGATCAATGCCATGTCTATTGCCAGAGTACGGACGTGAACGACGCCGTGCAATCCGTCAAGGAAGGTCTTGAGCAGGAAGGCATGGGGGACCTGAAGGATGACGTCCAGGCCAACCATGGGACCGCTTTCAGGATGATCACTGTACGGCGCCGCCAAAGATTTAAAGATACGGAAATCTTTCTACCCAAAGTCTTGCACCGAGATGCCAATGGTGGTTGGGAAGAACTGGATTACCAGAGGCATATATTGCCGGGCATCAACACGGCCATGATCGATGCGCCGGAGCCGCAAAGCGCCCAGACAGCTCGTCCACTGGAAGAAACGGCGACAGTCGATCTGGGGGAAGACGGCGCTTATGAAACTTACGCCAACCCGCAGGCGTTGTCTATTGACGAAAGCATCAAAATTGCCTGGTATGCTCGTCGCGTTTCCGACATTTTACCCAATCCGTTCCAGGCGGCCCGCATCGCCCAGGACCTGGTGCAGCGGATGCATGACGCTGGAGTCGACGACAAGGCAATGTTCAGCCAGCGTTCCGCCTTGGCGTCACAACTGCGCGAACACGTAGCCCATGCCATGGACCGGCAGGCCGAACAGGTCTTCCTTGGCAAGTTGGCCAGAGGAGACATCCGCTTTGACCTGGAGGCCAGTGACCGCAATCACCGCCTGCGCAAGTGCTACGAGGTACCGGTTGCTGATCACACCGTCCAGTTACAACGTCATGGGCAATCCGTTCAGTTGAGCCTTTTTGAACCGGTCTTTGCTCGGGACTTCAACGGCTTGGAGCGCAAATTCGCCTTCTACCTGGATCAGCAAGAGGCGTTGCAATGGTGGCACCGGGTGGCCGTGCGGCAACATGGCGAGTATAACCTGCACGGTTGGCGGCGTGAACGCATCTGGCCGGACTTTGTGGCCATGGGCGGCACAACCGGGGGCAAACCCAGCGTCCTGGTGTTTGAGACAAAAGGCCGGCACCTGAGGACAATGACGATACCACATACAAAAAGCGGGTTTTCGCGGCACTGGAGCAAACCTTCAATGCCGGCACGATGACCATTCACGACGGCCCGGCCAAAGGCGTGTTCCGACTGGTGTTCGATAGAGAAGGCTTCCCCGACGCGCAAACCGCCTTCGACTCCATCAGCGGCTGAACACCCTGGGTGAGATCGGAAGAAACTCCAATTCCGGATAAGAGGACCAGGGAAAGGTGTGGCTTTCCCATCAAAACTATAGCTGCCTTTCTTTCGTCAATTCCCCCGCAGGTATCCACCCATCAGGCTGGTGTCAACAACATGGGATGCTCTGGCGCTGTGTACGCACTGGCCACCTGGGGATTGTGGCGGTGGAGGCTATGAGTTGACCGCCGCACCACCGCCACCACTGCACCGCCACCGGCGATTGCCCCCACAGCGGCCATCACCTGTCCGGTCGTCCTGCAATGGGGGTTGGTGCCTTTTGTTGTTGCCGTTGGCGCGGCAGCAGTACCAGGTGGCCTGCTCCCTGGTTCAGAGATAGAAGCGCATTTGCAGGAAAAAGCAGTTTGCACGGCTGCTGTTGGTGCGCCGGCAATGGCGGGTGGCTTTGCTCCAGCTCAGGGATGAGGCTTCAGAGATTGGAACGCACGTCCAGGGAGAAGCGGTGTTCCGTGTTGCCGTTGGCGCGGCGGTGGTGGGCGCCCTTCAGGTCCAACTCCAGAGACGGGTTGAGGTGGTAGCGCAACCCTGCCCCGTAGGCGTTGGCGGTTTCCTCCCACGTCAACTCCGTGTAGGGGGTGAAGAGGGCATTGCCAAGGGGACGGAAGCCGTAGGCCAGTTGGGCATCCAGGCGGGCGTTGGGGCGGTCGTTGTTGATGGCCAGGTCGCCATCGCCGGAGAGGGACCAGAGCTCCTCCAGCCTTGTGCCGGTCACACCGAAGGAGGGCTGCAGGGTGAGGCTGAGACCTTCTCCATCCCGCCGGGAGGGTGTGAGGCGAAGGTGGCCGCCAATGCCCCATTCCTTGTGGTGGCCGCCATCCAGCAACACCCTTGTATCCACCGTGGCGGACACGCTGCCGTCGGTGTGACGCCAGTTGAGGTGGCCGGCCAGCTCAGCGCCGCCACTGCTGTTCTGGTCGGCAACCGCCTGTTGTTGGTCATCCGGATCGTCGTTGCCGGAGACACTGCCAATGCGCCAGCCCAATTCCAACGCAGCGCTCAACAGGCCGCCTTCAGTAGCGAAGGCGTGGGAGACTTCTGCGGCCAGCCGCGCCAGTTGCACCTGGGTATCCAGGAAGCTGGAGGTGGCGCCGTCCACCTTGATGGCCAGGCCAAACGGGGAGCCTTCCCCCGTGAGCGGGTCCATGCCGGGCACCACCTCAAAGCGTACGCCACCAGCCCAGCTTGTGAGGCCATCGGTGCGAGGCGGCAGGGCATCCTGTCCCTCAGGGTCTTGCTCCACCTCGCCACGGCCGTAGCCAACGGTGGCCCAGAAGCTCAGTTGCTCCGTGGCCAGCCAATTCATGTAAGGATTGAGCATGGTGACGCCAATCTTGTAAGTTCCTTCTTCACTGGTGGTGTTGGTGTTTGTGGCGTAGTCCAATCCCCAACGGCTGGTGGTGATGGCCAGGCCCGCCGTCAACCGGGGGATGGGTTGCAGGTCCATGCCGATGGTCCCGAAGAAGCCGTTGCCATCAATATCGGTATTCTCGATGATGTTGCGGTAGCTGGAGTAGTTGCCGCCACCCCACAGGGCAAGGGTGGAGAAGGGATTGTCTTGACTGCTGACGCCCTCCTCCCCTTGGGCAAGGTTGAGGCCGGAGAGGGGCAGAACAAAATCGCGACCGGAGAGGACCTGCCCCCACTCCAGGGAACCGTTTTTGAGATGTTCCTGCTCTCCATGGAAGAAAGCCACCGTATCCGCTACAACCTCATCCAGGCTGAGGCTTGGGGGGGCGCCGGGTGATCCTGAAGCGATGCTGTTGAGGCGGGAGGTGATGACCTCCGTGGTCTCAGCGGTCAGTTGTTGCATCACCTCCGGCAAGACCACCTCCTTCAATACGGCCTCGGCTTCTTCTTTGGCCTCTGTCTCCATCGCCGGTGCGGTGTAGGTGGAACGGGCCTGGGTTGCCGCCGTGTTGCCGTTGCCCGCTGCATCCATCGCCACATCCGCCGCGATATCCAGCGTCACTGGGCCATCCATCTCTGGCGTCACCAGCACTGTCCAGACCGTGTCGGGTGTGGCTTCTCCAGTTGTGGCTTCGGTGAAGTCGGACAGGGTGGCGTTGCTCACCATGATGTCAGCCACCGTGAAGCCGCTCACCATCTCGTTGAAGGTGATGGTTGCCGTGAACGGTGCAGCGCTCGTGGCGGGAACATCGATCCCCACGGTCGGCGCCATCATATCCGGTGCGGTGTAGGTGGAACGGGCCTGGGTTGCCGCCGTGTTGCCGTTGCCCGCTGCATTCATCGCCACATCCGCCGCGATATCCAGCGTCACTGGGCCATCCATCTCTGGCGTCACCAGCACTGTCCAGACCGTGTCGGGTGTGGCTTCTCCAGTTGTGGCTTCGGTGAAGTCGGACAGGGTGGCGTTGCTCACCATGATGTCAGCCACCGTGAAGCCGCTCACCATCTCGTTGAAGGTGATGGTTGCCGTGAACGGTGCAGCGCTCGTGGCGGGAACATTCCTGATGGCCACCAGCGGCGTGGTGGGTTCACTTTCTGTCGGTGTGGTGGGTTCGCTTTCTGTCGGTGTGGTGGGTTCGCTTTCTGTCGGTGTGGTGGGGTCTGCCGTGTCGTTATCGTTCACCGTCACCTGCATGGAAGCAGCGGTAACGGAGTCGTAATCCGCTCCGGACACAGCATGGGCGATGGTCACTGTCTGGTCATCGGTGTTGTCGTCTTCCATGGCCGCCACGGTCACGGTTTGGGGCGTATCCCAGTTGGTTGTTGTAAAGACAAGGCGGGCGGGTGAGACGTTCACCGCGTTGATGTCGTCACTGGTGGGGGTGATGGTGACGGCGCCGGTGGGCCGGGTGTTGAGCGTCACGGTGTAGGAGGCCGTCGCGCCCTCGTTCAGGCTCAGGCTGGCGGGCGAGACAACCACCCCAGGCTGATGCGCCGCTGCCACCATGGGGAAGGCGAGCGTTTGGGTGGCGCTGGTGCCGGCCTGGTCGCTCACCGTCACCATTACCACGGCTTCGACAGTGCTCACCGTGGTGGGGGTGCCGCTGATGACGCCGGTCAGCTCGTCAATCTCCAATCCGTCGGGCAGATCGGTGGCGCCAAAGCTGGCAATGTCGGTGTCTTCAGTGGTGGGGGTGAGGGTGAGGGGTATCCCCAACATGAGAGAAGGTGGCACCGGGTAGCGGACTCTCGGCGCCGTGTTATCCACCTCGTAGAAGTTGTCGTTTGTGCCTGTCGGTAGGGTGGTGGCGAGAGCGCCACCGCCACCACCCACAATGGTCTGGCCACTGGCAAGCTCCAGCCTCACCGTGCTGTTGAGATCGGCCAGGTCACCGCCGGAGACGGTCACCTCCCAGGCGGCCGGCTGGCCCGTGACCGGCGCAACACTTATGGTAGCCGTCGTGCCGCTCAGTGTGAAATCTGCTGCATCTACGTTCATCACTGCCTCCGAGAAGGTGACGCGCCACGTGAGACGGTCGGCATTGGTGGGAGAGGTGGTGGGCGCCTGCCGCTCAATGGAGACGATATGGGGTGCGCTATAGGTGGAAGTGACCTCTGTCGCCGCCGTATTGCCGTTGCCCGCTGCATCCGTGGCCACGTTCGCCGCGACATTCAGCGTCACGTCGCCATCCGCCGTGGGCGTCACCAGCACTGTCCAGACCGTGCCAGGTGTGGCTTCCTCAGTTGTGGCTTCGGTGAAGTCGGACAGCTCCGCGTTGCTGCTCACCATGACCTCCTCCACCATGAACCCACTCACCACTTCATTGAAGGCAATCGTTGCCGTGAAGGGTGCGCTGCTCGTTGGGGGAACATTGGTGATGGTCACCGTCGGGGCGGTGGTGTCGTCATCATCGAGGATGGTCAACGTCACCGATTCCGGCTGCGTCACCCCGAGGGTATTCCCTGCCATGCCGCTAACCGTCACCTGCAGGTCTTCCGGCGCTTCTACAGGGTTGTCCACGGCCGTGAGCGTCACCGCGTTGCCGCTTGTCGTTGCCCCGGCCGGGATCAGCAGAACAGGATCCCCTCCCAGCAGCACCGCGCCCGTCACCTCTGCTGGTATTGATACCGTCACCTGCGTGTCTTCTGCTGACGGGTTACCGAGGGTGGCCCGCACTTCGCTCACGCCATCCGCCTCGGCAATCATGTTTTCCGAGAGCAAAAGCGTCACCATAGGGCTGGCATCGTTATCCTCCACTGTCACGGTGGCGGTGGCTGGCGTACCCAACACATAAGTTGCAGGAGCAGCGTCCGGAGCCACCTCCAGCGTCACCGTGCCCTCACCTTCATCAACATCGTCGTCATCTGTGGCAACGCTGAATGGCGCCGTTGAGGAGCCTGCGTCAAAGGTCACAGAGCCAGAAGACGGCGCCGGGGTAGAGAGCACCGCTCCGTTTTGTGTCACCGTCAGGTTCACCGTCAGCGCATTTGTTGTGTCATCCCGGGTGAGGGTGAAGGCCGCTGCCGTCCCTTCGGTGACCGGTGAAGCGCCTGTCGCAATGGTTACCGTGGGCAGAACCATCTCGGATACGGTGACCATCACACTTTCTGCGGTGACGTTGTTGTCTCCATAATCCGCACCTGTCACGGTATGGGTGATGGTGGCGGTGTCGTCCACGTCGTCCGTATCCTCCGTCGTCGTCACGCTCACCGGCTGCCGCATATTCCAGTTGAAGGCCGTGAAGGTGAGCGTGGTTGGGGAGACGCTCACGTCTTCGTTATCAGGTGGGGAAAGCGTGATGGTCACGTCCCCCGTCGGTGCAGAGTTGAGCACCACTTCATAGGCACCGGTGCCGCCCTCGTTGATGGTGAGCGGCGAGCCGCTCACCGTCACACCACGGGTGTCGTTATCCTGAATAGTGGCGTTTGCCATCTGCTCGTCAACTGGATTATCGGTAGTGTCCACCAGTCTGTAGTCCGCCGCATTGGCAGAAACAGTTACTGAGATCTCGCTATTGTCCTCGTCCACGTCGTCATCTTCTGTGGAAATGCTCAACGTTGCCGTATCAGAGCCCACCCCAAAGGTCACATTGGACGGCGGTGTGGCTGCAATCATGGCTTCTCCTCCTGATACCGTCACAGGCACAACCAGTTGGGAGGAGAGATCACCCTCTCTTGTCAAGCCAAACCGAACCGTCTCCCCTTCGTCATAGGTGGCTTGCGAAGGGCCATCCAAACGCAGCCTCGGTAAATCGTTATCCTCAACCATAACCGTAGCTTCTGACGGAGACCCCGCCCCATACGTCACCGGGGATGCGCTATCGGCCGTCACCGCCACCGTCACTTCACTGTTGGCTTCATCGTCATCGTCGTCATCCGTTGCAACCGTCAGCGTGGTTTGCGTATCCCCTGCTGCAATGCTCACCGTCTGCGATCCCTCATCAGCCGCAGCCACCACGTCCCCCGTCTCGGAGATGGCCACGTTTATGCTCAAGTCTGTTGAGGCAGCCTTATTCAGGGTGAACGTGAACGTAAGATCACTGCCCTCCTCCACCGCAGACGACGGCCCCGTCACAGTCACCAGCGGCGGGGTAACCGTGCCGCTGGTGGGGAAGGCATCACTCGTCACCGTCTCCATGCCGCTCAACCGGTCGGTGAAGCTCACCTGCACCCGCACCTTCTTGCCCACATCGTCGTTGCTCAATGTGTAGGTTTGCGCGTTCTGGCCGGGGATGGGTTGTTGATTGGAGCCGTTCTCGTCTTCCCGCACCCACTGGACGGTGTAGCCCTCCGGGAAGGTGGTGGTCGGCAATCCGTCGCTGTCGGCCATATCGCCCTGGTTGGCGGTCAGCACATCCCCCACGGTGGCAGCGGCGGAACTGGTGATCGTCGGCGTGCCGGTGGCGGCGTTATTGGCCGGCAGGCTGAGGTACAGCGTGCGGCTGCTCTCACCCGACCAGTCATTGTCATTCAAAGTGGATGTCTGCAAATTGAAGGTGGGTTCCCAGGTGTAGGTATGGGTGTTGCTGTTGTGCATGGCGGTGCTGAAGTTGTAGGTGGTGTCGCAGACGTGCAACTTGAGCGCCGCCAGTTCCTCGGCGGTCAGGTTGCTGCTCTGCAGGGTGAAGATCAGGTCGCCGAGGGTTGCTGGAGCCCTCGACACTTCAACCCCGTCGATGGTGTAGCGGTTGACGCCGATGTCGAAGTCTGTGTCGTTGAGGGCGCCAATGTCATCCGCAAGAGTTCCCGCTGCGTATCCGTCGTATCCGTGACTGGTCCTGCCGAAGAGCGTCTCCTCCCCCACCGTCACGGTCCCGGTCCAGAGCTGGCGCCGGCTTCCCAAGCTGGGTGCCGGGCAGGTGGTGCCCACCCTGATCTTGAAATCATCATGTCCCGTAGCCGCACCGTCGCTGGCGGTCACCCGCACGGTGATGGCGCCCCCGTCACCGGCTCCGGGTATACCTGAGAAGGAGCGATTGGTGGCATCAAACATCAGCCAGGAGGGCAGGGGGGTGCCATCATCCAATGTTGCGCTGTAGGTGAGCGTATCGCCGTCGGCATCGGTGAAGGTGGTGCTCGGGAAGGCAAAGTTCAGTGCTGTGCCCACGGTGATCGTCTGGTCTGCGATGGCATTGGCCACCGTGGGGGCGGCGTTGGTGACCACCGCCGGGAAGGCGAGGGTGATGGTGGCGCTGTTACCGGCGCTGTCCATCACCACCACCACCACATCGGACGCGGTTCCTACCGTGGTGGGTGACCCGCTGATGACGCCGGTGGATGCATCGATCCCCAGCCCGGGGGGCAGGCCCGTGGCGCTGTAGCTGTGGCCACTGGCGTCAGGGTCCGTGGTGGTGGGGGTGATGGGCGTGATGGCTGTATCCACCGCCAGAGCGGTGGGCACCGTATAGCTCACGGACGGGGCGGTGTTATCCACCACGTAGCTCTCGTCCGCCTCAATCGGCGTGGTGTTGGTGAGAGGGAGGGGGGGAAAGGCTCTTTGTTCGATCACGTGACCACTGGCAAAACCCAGCATCACCGTCCCATCCAGCCCCGCGAGATCCCCACCGGTGACCGTCACGTCACAGACCATACAACTGCCTGGGCCTGTATGGCCACTTACTGCTTCCACGCTGGTAACCGTGGCCGTGCTGCCGCTCACCGTGAAGACGCTCCCATAGAAGTCGCCCACCTGGTGAATTGCTAACTGAAAATCAACTTGTTCCGAGAAGATCACCCGCCAGGTCAGGCTGTCGGCGTTGGTCGGTGAGGTGTCCGGATTCTGCCGCTCAATGGAGACCACCCGCGGCGCGGTGGTGTCAGTGGCCTCGACCGGCGGGAAGATCAACTGGATGTTGGTAACGTTGTCGGATGCATCCGTCACCGTCACCACCACCGTGGCTGGGGCCGTGCTCACCATGGTGGCTCGGCCGCTGATCTGGCCGTTTGTGGCGTTGATCGTCAACCCGGCGGGCAGACCCAGAGCGGCATAGCTGGCAATGTCCACGTCCGTGCTGCTGTGGAGCCTTATTTCATTACCCACGTACAAGTGTGTCGGCACCCAATAGCGCACCACCGGTGCGGTGGAGTCGCTGGTGGTGGCGGCGGCGATAGTGGCGGTGGGGTCGCTGGTGACCTCCTCGTCAAAACCGCTGTCGTCCGTGAAGCTGACCTTCACCTTCAACGTGGCGCCCTCATCCTCCGGGGTGACGCGATAGGCAAGCGACGTGGCCCCGGCGATGTTGGTCTCGTTGTCGCCGTCATCCCGCACCCACTGGTATTGGAACGTGGCCCCCGTGAGCCCGTCTGTGTCCATGATTCCGCCCGTGGACGCGGCCAGCAATTGCCCCACCCGCGCCGTGCCGATGATGGCGGGCGCACCGCTGGCGGGGCTATTGTTGGCGTAGCCATTGATGGTCATGAGCACAGAGTCCCCGTCAAATTCCCAATTGTCCGTAATTCCACCAGCTTCTGAGTCCCTTGTGTACTTGCCGTCTGCAATGTCCCACCCGGCCAGCCCTGTTTCACTATTATCGCTTCTTGATGAAATGAGTATGCGGCTGGACGACTGAAAGATGTTGTTGATCACGCCCTCATGGATGGACACCGCGTAATTTCTATTCGGTTGGAGAACTGTATTCGCAGGGGCGGTAAATGTGTTGTATCTGCCTCCCTGAAATGACCCTGGATTTGTAAGGGTAGCCACCACTGTATTTGTGGGCAATACACCTGAAACTTCACGGATCTTTACTGACATGTTTGGATTCATGGCAAACAAAAGAGCTCCCAAACGAATCTCCACGCTGGTGAGAGTGTAGCCGGCGGCATGGTCCCCGGTGTGGAAAGTCTGAGCGTGAAAATCACTGCTGATTTCGATATCACCAGAGGTATCCCTGTTGGTGACCAGCGTGGTGACGGTCTGGGCCTGCACCGCAGTAGCCATGGCCGTAGCCGCCATGGCCAGCAGGTAACGGGCCGCTACTCCACTGCGCTGCCCCACCGGCGCCGCCAGGGGCAGCAGCAGGGCCGCACTCCCCAGCAATACCGCCAACCGGCGCACCATCCCCTTCCCGGAGCGTTGGCCATGCCTGTCCATCAGCCACGACCTCCCCATGAAGTCGTGTGAACTTGTTGACGTGTTCTCCCCCAGGGGGGCGTATGAGCCAGTAGACTGGCCGACTGGCCGACTGGCCGACTGGCCGACTGGCCGACTGGCCGACTGGCCGACTGGCCCGAATCCCTGTTCCCCGTTCCCCTCACCCATGGTACGCTCGCCCTCCCTTGGGGGGAAGGCGTCACCGCTGCCATGGCCGGTGCCGACATGGCCGCCAACACGTCCGCCCACTGGGTTCAAGGTCATCGAGAGAACACGGCCAAGGCACCACTCCATATCCTGCCACCCCAAGCGTCGTTCCGCAACCAGAAACCTGGAAAAACCTGGAAAAACCTGGAAAGACTGCCTCCTCTCCATGGGCAAGCCTGCCGGTCCACGAGACATCCCCTCTTCCCCAGGGTCAAGGCTGCCGCAACGGGGGAACCCTGCGGGTAGCCCCACAGCACAACCATGGTCTTGGACCACCTTGCCGACAGGTTTCAGCGGACCCGCCGCTGGTTGACGGCCACCACCGTGGCCATGGAGGCCAGTGACCAGGGGGTGGCGGCGCTGCGTATGGCCCCTTCCCGAAAGGGGCGTGCCCCCCGAATCCCGGACTGCGCCGTGGCCGCCCTGCCCGAGGGGTTCATCACGGCAGGGGTTCCCCAGGAACCCGAAGCCCTGGGCCGCTTCATCCGTGACCTGCTGGAAGAGGAGGAGATTCCAGTGCGGGACGTGGTGTTGGTTCTGCCGGCCCCCTGCTGCCAGGCGCGGCTCCTGCGGCTACCGGAGGCCGTCCCCTCCACGGCGCTGCCCCAACTGGCTCGCAGGCTGGACACAGAAGAGGCATGGCCCACAGCCCTGCGCAACGGACCAATCGCTGTTGGGACTGTCATTGGCATTGAGGCTGTAGGCGGTGTCACAGACATGGAGCCTGAGCGCCGCCACCTCCTCGTCGGTCAGATTCGAGGAAAGCCTGAAGAACAGATCACCGTCGTTGGGGGCCCCTGACATGGCAAATGCATCCTGGATGCTGTAGCTGTTGGCGCCGATGGTGAACATCGTGTTGTCGAGTGCGCTTTGTGGGCTTTCAGAGGGCTCTTCGTCAACGAGAAAGAGATCTTCGTCAGGGAGATCTTCACAGAGATCGTCGTCAAAGAGACTCTCATCAGAGAACAATTGGCTATAACCGTAAACTGTCATGTCTGTCGAGATCTCATGCTCTTCCACCGTCAACGTGCCGGTCCGGATCTGGCGCCGGCCGTCGGCTTCGAAATTCGACTCTGGGCAGGGGGCGGGCGCCGCCACCGTGATGACGAAATCATCAAACACCGAGGCGGCGCCGTCAGTGGCCGTGACCCGCACTGTCAACGTCTCGGCGGCGGTGGGGGTGCCTCTGAAGGTGCCCATGTTGGTGTTGAAGCGGAGCCAACCCGGCAGCGGGTCACCGCCCGCCAGTGTCGCCGTGTAGGTCAGCGTGTCGCCAGTATCAGTATCGGTGAAGGTGTTGTCCGGGACCGTGAAGCTGAACTCCTTGCCCACTGTGGCATCCTGGTCCATGATGGTGTTCGCCACCGTGGGGGCGTTGTTGATGGGGGCGTTATTAATGGGGATGGCGTTGGAGACTATGATGAATCGCATGAAGGATGCCACGAGATTGCCGGCTGCATCCACAAGTGCGTCATTTCCGGCTGTGCCCTGGTCGTAACTCAGCCTCACCGATATGTTGGCAGAGGTAACGGGTGATGATAGTTCGATGACGAGACTGGTCTCGGTTCCGGTAACCCTGAGAATGTCGCGGTTTGTATTGTCCACCGCAACCGTGAACGCAGCCTTCAAACCATCCGATGCCAAGCCTGTTAACGTAATCGCCTTCGAGAGACGCAGGTTGATCTGAGTATTCTGGAAGTCGGTGCTCTGATCAGAAACCACTCCACCCAAGGTGGATGACACCACCCTCGGCGCGGTGTTATCCACCACGTAGGTGTTGTCGTTTGTCCCCGTTGGGGTGAAGCTGGCGAGAGTGTTGCTGTCCCCGTCCTCAATTGTTGGGCTGGCGACGAAGCCCAGCGTCACCGTGCCGTTGAAACTCGCCAGATCCCCGCCGGAGAGGGCGGGTTTTCGCGGCGCTGGAGCAAACCTTCAATGCCGGCACGGTGACCATTCACGACGGCCCGGCCCAAGGCGTGTTCCGACTGGTGTTCGACAGCGAAGGCTTCCCCGACGCGGAAACCGCCTTGGATAAGCTGAAGAGCGTTTCCAACGCCGAGGGGCCGTCGTCCGAAGTTGGGGATTGATGGGGCTACGCCCAGCCCTTACCACGCCGCTCTTGTCAGATGACGTGCCGGATCTGTTTGCGTCTCAGGAACAGCTTGTTCCCGCAGCGGATGCCGCACACCAACTTTGCACGCGCAAGCGCTTGTGACTGTGTGAACGCAGCGGTTTTTTCACGGATGCCGCACTGGGGGATCCGTCTTCCGTAGTGCTTGACTTTGGCCATAGTTCTCATGAGGTTGATTGAAAAAATAATGCCCTCTCTTGACCATGCCATCTATGGTGTGGGTCAGTCAGGGGGCCAGTTTTCTTGAAGAGTCCCTGTCACAGGCGGTTGTCTTGGTAGGAAGGATGCCCATGCAGTCCCTTCCCTAACCTGTCTAAGAAAGATGACCTGCGACCCTATGTCCACAGGTCATCTTGCCTTCAGGAGACAAACTTCAAAGGCAATAAAGCTATTCTGGAGCCTTGGGCTTCAGAGACGATTTAGTCCTCGGGCATCTCCAGACGGTAGCCAATGCCATGATCAGTCTTGATCTCCAGACCGTGGGAACGAAGTTGGTGAACGATGTTCCTGATGGCTTCAATTGTCCCATCAGGGTTCCCCCACTCTTGGAGGATAGTTTTGTAGGAGACAGTATCCCCGCAATGTCGCCAGAGGCAACGGAGCAGTGTAAATTCCAAGTCTGAGAGAATTACAGAGAAGTCGAGGAACTTCTTGCTCAGGAAAAGCTGGTTCCCAATAATGAGAGAAATATCAGCAAGGGCCTGCTCAGGCTTCGCTGTACGCTGCTCATCGAGTGTGAGGGCAATGCGATTTCCCTCCTTGCTTGCGATCAAGACATCAACAGATTCCCCAACCTCTAAGTCTAAATCAGCGGGCATGGAACGTCTGTGTAGAAGACCACGAACTCCATGACCGAGGTCAAAAAGGAGCCCATAATCTTGACGTCTGATGATCTTGCAATTAACCGAGCTGCCCAACTGCAGGGAGGCAAAATGCTCGTCTCTCCGAGCTTCTCTCTCTGACAACACCAGCCTTGCGTTATCAGGGTCTACCTCATAGGGTATTACTTTGAGGGTTTGCCCGATTAGCTTGCTTGGATTTTTTGGGCGATCACAAAGATGAGAATTGGGAACAAAGCCGCTCAAGCCTTTGCAATTACACACACAGCCACCTTGGTTGACCATGGAGACTCTAATCTCAGTTGGTTTGCGGTCTTGAGCCATGGAAAGTAATTCTCTCCAAGCATCACTTGAAGAGTTGTTTGGTTTGGAATTGAGAAGAGAGTTGGAAAAGTTCATAGTTGCAGGAAATGAGGATTTTGGGGAGAGATTCGGGGAGAGATTCGTAGAAAGGGTCATCGAATGGAGAATTGGGTGAATGAAACTGCGAAATCGCTGCTCCACCACCAGCCTACAGAGTCATTGCGCGATCTAAGGTTAAATTTTTATTAAGAGTTGCTTGCGAGTTGCCGCCACCCTCATGATCCCAGGTGGATCAGCGGCGGGTTCAGCATCGGGCTCACCACAGGTAGGATGGGGTTTCAGGCGGGCAACTGATGAGCCACGGACTTGGCGTCGGACTTCTTGGACTCGGAACCGTTGGAACAGGGGTGGCCGAGATCCTGCTGAACCCGGAGGGACGCCAACCCCTCGTGAGGCAACTCCAGCTCCGCAAAATCGGGGTGCGCAACCTGAAGAAACCCCGCGCCGTTCCCTTGCCAGCCGGCTGCCTCACCGATCAACTGGAGGCGGTGGTGGAGGATCCCGCCGTTGATGTGGTGGTGGAGATGCTGGGGGGCCTGGAGCCGGCCCGCTCCCTCATCCTGCAGGCCATCGCCATGGGCAAGCCGGTGGTCACCGCCAACAAGGCGGTCATTGCCCACCATGGGGTGGAGATCAACGCGGCAGCGGCCCAGGCTGGCGTCTACGTGCTGATGGAGGCTGCTGTGGGGGGGGGGATTCCCATCATCGAACCCCTCAAGCAATCCCTGGGGGCCAATCGGATTCAGCGGATCATCGGCATTATCAACGGCACCACCAACTACATCCTCACCCGCATGGCCAGCGAGGGGGCAGCCTTTGCCGACGTCCTGGCGGATGCCCAGGCCCTGGGCTATGCCGAAGCGGATCCCACGGCGGACGTGGAGGGCCATGACGCTGCGGACAAGATCACCATCATGGCAGGGCTGGCCTACGGGGGGCTGGTGCAGCGGCAGCAGGTGACCACGGAAGGCATCAGCCACCTGCAGGCCACGGATCTGGCCTATGCCGATCAACTGGGCTACACCCTCAAGCTGCTGGCCACCGCAGCCCACCTGGAGCAGGCCACGGACGGCACCCAACTGCTGGATGTCCATGTTCACCCCACGCTGGTGCCCAGGGATCACCCCATGGCGGGGGTGAAGGGTGTGAACAATGCCGTGCTGGTGGAGGGGGAACCGGTGGGACAGGTGATGTTCTATGGACCCGGGGCAGGCTCCGGACCCACGGCCAGTGCCGTGGTGGCGGACATGCTCAATCTCGCCGCCATCCGGGAGGTGGCCCATGGCAGCCATGCCGGGCTGGACCCGCTTCTGGCGGCCGTCAGTTGGCAACAGTGTCGCCTCGCAGATGCCCAATTGACCAGCCACAGCAACTACGTGCGCCTCAAGGTGCAGGACCACCCGGGCGTCATTGGTCAAATCGGCGCTTGTTTTGGGGGGGAAGGGGTGAGCATCAAGAGCATCATCCAGGTCAACAGCAGCCCGGAGGGGGCCGAGGTGGTGGTGGTCACCCAGGGGGTGCAGGAGGCCCGCTTCCGTCGCTCCCTGGCGGCCCTGGATCAGATTGACAGCGTCATCTCCATTGCCTGTTGCCTGCGCACCCTCTAAGCTGGGCGTAGCGATCACACTGTTCCTGCAAGTCATGGTCATCAACCAGGGCGACTGTGTGCGACTGCGACTTGATGAGCAGACCTATCAAGTCATCGCCGTTGACAACCTGCACAACCGCTGCTGGCTGCGGCCATGGCCCCTGCAAGAGAAAAACACGCCCGTCTTCGAGGAGGACCTGGGCAACGTGATGGTGGGCCTCGCCTGCCCAATTCCCGAGCGCCATCAACACCAGACAAGAATCGTGGATGCCCATGGCTAAGCACGGACGGACCGGGCTGCCCCTTCTGGTTGGCCTCCTGGGGCTGAGCGCAGTTGCCTGTGCCCCGTCCCGCGCCCCGGACCACCTGGTGGTGGGCACCAGGGGCGCCATCAGTTCCCTGGATCCCGCCAAGGCCCATCAGACCCGCACCTTGCAACTCATTCGGGCGCTGGGGGATCCCCTCTATGCACTGAGTGATACCGGGGAGTTGATACCCCGCCTCGCTGCGGCGCCACCCCGGGTGAGTGACGATGGTCTGCGGGTGAGCGTCACCCTGCGGGACGGGGTGCGCTTCCACGACGGGAGCCCCCTGGATGCGGAGGCCATGGCCTTCAGCCTGCAACGGTTCCGGGACGGGGGCGGCTCCCTCAGTTACCTGCTGGACGACGTGGCCTCCATCACGGTGGCGGGTCCCCTGAAGCTGGAGCTGGAGCTGCAGAAGCCCTATGCCCCCTTCCGCAACCTGCTCAGCTTTGCCGGTCTCACGCCGGTGCCCGCCAGCGCCTATGGGCCATGTCCTGACGGTGCCGCCGAGAATGAAGCCACGGACGGGCTCTGCTTGCCGGCGGACGGTTTTGTGGGCACAGGACCCTACCGTCTGGTGTCCCGCCGTGCCGACGGGACCCAGCACCGTCTGGAGCGTTTTGACGGCTACTGGGATGATCCGGCCCGCAGTAGACGCCTTGACCTGGTGAGCCTGGAGAACTCCACCGCCCTGTTCGGGGCGCTGAAGAACGGTGAGGTGGATGTGTTGCTCTCCTCCAGCCTGGAGGCGGAGCACCAGTTGGAACTGGAAAAGGGCGCCGCAGCGGGGCGTTTTGCCACCGCCGCCAGCCCACCGCAAACCATTGAGGTGCTGGCCCTGGCCACGGACCGCCCCCCTCTGGAGCAGGTGGCGGTGCGTCAGGCGTTGGCCCATGCCCTGCCCCGGTCCCTGCTGAGTGAGCGGGCCAGCCAGGGGTTGAACACCCCCCTGCGCAGCTTGATCCCGGACCTGTTCCCCGCAGCGCAACCCACATGGCCGGACCTGGACATTGACGAGGCCCGACAACTCCTGACCACGGCCGGCTACTGCCAGGGCACCATTTTGGAGGTGGACTTCACCTACCGCTCCAACGTGCCCACCGACGGCCTCCTGGCCCTCACATGGCAGGAATTTCTGGCGGAGCAGTTGGGGGATTGCCTCACACTGGAGATTGACGGCCTGGAGTCCACCACCGTCTATGACCAGTTGGCCACAGGAGCCTTTGCCATGGTGATGTACGACTGGGCCCCCGATTTTCTGGACCCGGAGAACTACCTGCGACCCATGATCGGCTGCGATGTGCAGGAGGGCAGTGTCTGCAAGGAGGGAGACGCGGTCTACGGGGGGGTGTTCTGGTTCGACGACGAGGCGGCCCAGCTTCTGGAGGACCAGCAGAACCAGCCGCCGGAACAGCGCCAGACCACCCTGGTGGCCCTGCAGGAGCGCATTGCCGCTGGCGTGCCCTACATTCCCGTCTGGCAAAGCCGCAACCGGGCCTGGTCCCAGTCGTCCGTGACCGGCCTGGGCTATGACGGCTCCGGCTGGCTGCGCCTCGACGCCCTGGGTCGCTAAACGCCTCCCATGGTGCTGCGCCGGGATCTTCTCCGCTATGTGGCAGCGCGGCTGGCCCTGGCGCCCGTCATGCTCTGGATCATTGCCAGCCTGGTGTTCCTGCTGCTGCGGGTTGCCCCCGGGGATCCCGTCGATGCCCTGCTGGGTCTCCGCGCCACCCCCGCCGCCCGGGAAGCCCTGCGGGTCCAACTGGGCTTGAATCAACCGTTGGTGGTCCAGTACCTCACCTATCTGCGAGATCTCCTCCATGGCCACCTGGGCGCCTCCCTGGCCAGCCAGGAGGCGGTGGGACAGATCATCAGAGCCAGTCTGCCGGCCACCATCGAGCTGGGATGCATGGGCCTGCTGCTGGGTGCGCTGCTGGGGCTGGCGGTGGGCTTCAGCGGGGCCGCCAAACCGGAAGGATCCGTGGACCTGGCGGGGCGCCTCTTCGGCATTGGCACCTATGCCCTGCCCCCCTTCTGGGCCGCCATGGTGTTGCAACTGTGTTTTGCGGTGTGGCTCCACTGGCTCCCGGTGGGGGGACGCTTCCCGCCCACCCTGTCCCCCCCGGAGCAGCCCACCGGCTTCTATCTGATCAATGCCCTGCTGGCGGGCGACGGCACAGCCCTGCTGGCCAGCCTGCGGCACCTGGCCCTGCCCGCCTTCACCCTGGGTCTGCTGCTGAGCGGGATTTTCGAGAAGGTGCTGCGGCTGAACCTGCGCCGCGCCCTGCGCTCGGACTACGTGGAAGCCGCCCGCAGTCGCGGGCTGAGGGAGTGGCGCATCATCACCCGCCATGCCCTCCCCAATGCCCTGCTGCCCGTCTTGACCCTGGGGGGCATCACCGTGGCCTCCCTCATTGGCGGCGCCCTGCTCATCGAGGTGACCTTTTCCTGGCCGGGGGTGGCCCTGCGGCTGCAACAGGCCATCAGCCAGCGGGATTACCCCGTTGTTCAAGGGGTGGTGGTGGTGGTGGCGTCGCTGGTGGTGGCCGTCACCGTGGTGGTGGACGTGCTGGTGGCCTGGATTGATCCCCGGGTGCGGTTCTGAAACCCGGAACAGGGAGCCTGTGGACAGCGCTGCCCTCTATCCACCCAAAGCCTTCAGGAAATCCTCACGGGAATTGCTCCTTGCATCGCTTCCCGCCAATTCCATGGCCCGCTGTTGGGGAAACAGGGGGCTGCCGGGAACCCACAGTTCACAGCTTTCGCTGTGGTGGTCGTAGTAGACGGGATCACAGGTGACGCGGACGTCCCGCTGCAGGCCGGGTTGGGTCCACGCAAAGTCCCGTGGGCCGATCCGGCGGGCGCCGCAGCCGGGCGGCAGCAACCCAGGGTGCGCCAGGATGGCCTCCAGGTCTTGCAAGGTCAGGGGGGATGGCTGCAACTGGCTGACCGCCTGGCTGACGGCCTCCAGATCCTGCAGTGCATCGTCCAGGTCCAGGCCGCTGACCTGCGGCGCCTGCTGCACCGCCGCCACGGCGTCTTCCCGAGCCTTCTGCCGCTGCTCCCGGTCCACCAGAACGGCTCGGCCAACGGCGACGGAGGCGACCTCGGCCAGAATCGGCTGCAACGTCCCCACCACCTGCTCAAACATCCGGATGCGCCCCTGAAGGGCCTTGTACACATCAGTCTCCACGGTGCCTTCCAGGTGCAGGTTGATGATGCGCATGTGTGGATGGCGCTGGCCGATGCGGTCGATGCGGCCAATGCGCTGCTCCACCCGCATGGGGTTCCAGGGCATGTCGTAGTTGATCAGGGCGCCGCAGAACTGGAAATTGAGACCTTCAGCAGCGGCATCGGTGCAGAGAAGAATGGAGGCAGCCCCTTCGCGGAAGCGCTGTTTTGTGGCATCACGGGTGAGGGGTTGCCACACTCCCCCCGTGCTGAGGAACTGGCCCCCCTGGCCGGTGAAGGCCATCAGGCTGGTGTGACCAGCAGCCACCAGCAGTTGCTTGAGCGCCTCCACCGTGTCGGTGTATTGGGAGAAGACCATCACCTGGCGGTAGCCCTCTGATCGCAACGCGGCCAGGGCGCGCCGCAGGGCATCCCCCTTGCTTTCCTGCCCCACCAGGGGCCGGGCCTGCTCCAGCAGCGCCATGACGGCATGGTGCTCCTCCTGCAGGGACAGGGTCTCAAGACCCCACTCCACCCCTTCGGCATCCATGGGGAGATCACCGCTGAGGTCTTCCCCTTCGCTGGCGGCTACGTCCTCCTCGTCCGGTTGCTGAAGCTGGCCCCCCAGGCGTTTTTCCAGGGTGGACACCAGGGCCGCCACACTGCTGGCCAGCCGCCGCCGGTAGATCGTCATGACGAAGCCCACGGCGGATCGCTTCCGGGCGCCGGCCTCGGCATATCTGGCGTACTGGGTGGAGATGAAGTCCTCCACTGCGTCGTAGAGGGTCCGTTCCTGGACACTGCTTTCCAGGAAGCGGTCCTCCACGTGCCGATGGCCGATGGCCAGATCCATGGCCCCCTGCTGCTGGTAGGCCCGCAGCAGGTTGCGGCTATGGCGGGAGATCAGGCCCTGCACCGGTGTCCAACGCCTGGCCAATGCCAGGACGGCGCGGCGCAACTCCACGTCCAGGTGGCGGCGGGAGAGGAGGTCTCGATCCCCCAGGGCGCGCAACGCCTTGCGGCGCTTGATGAGGGAGTTGCGCAAGGTCTCCGGCCAGGCCGAAGCAGGCGCCTCGCCAAAACGCTCCACCGTGCTGCGCCAAAGCGGGACCAGGTTGGCCAGGGTGGCGTTGTCCGGGTTCTTCTGCTCCACCCATTGAAAAAAGTGGGTGAAAGTCTCCTCCGTCCACTGCGGGGGCAGGCCCAGCAGATTCAACAGATCCCACACCTCCAGGGGGCTCACCTGCATGGGGGTGGCGGTGAGCAGCAGCAACCCCCGGGTGCGGGACCGAAGCTGTTCCATGAGTTGCATCATGGTGTTGGGTCGCCGGCGCTCGGCGCCACGGCCACCGGGCTCGCGGCGGGTGCGGGCGTGGTGGGCTTCATCCAGCACCACCAGATCCCATGGCGCCGCCGCCAACACCTCCCGTTGCCGATCCCGGCGGCGCAGCAGATGACTGGAGGCCAGCACACAGGATTCCATCGTCCAGCCGGAGCGGTCCACCGGCCGGCTCAGGCCGTCAGGTCGCACGGGTGTGACCTGCCATTCCAGAGCCTTGCCGGTGTAGATGGGCCAGTCGAGGGCAAACTTCTCCCGCAATTCCCGCTGCCACTGCTTGAGGATGGAGGCGGGCGCCATCACCAGGATGCGTTTTGCCCTGCCGCTCAGCCAGGCCTGGCGCAGCAGCAGACCGGCCTGCACCGTTTTGCCCAGACCCACCTCGTCGGCAATCAGCAGCCGGGGCGGCCAACCTTGCCAGAGCCGCTGAAAGGCCCTGTGCTGGTGGGGCCATGGGGTGACGGCGCTGGTGGCTTCCCCCACGCGCTCGCCACCGGGCAGGTCACGGGCGGCGCCATGGAGCACGTAATTCCAGATAACGCGGCGGCGCTCGTCAAGGTCTGACGGGGCAACGGGAACCGGTGCGGGCTGGGGTTCAGCCGGTGGCGGCGCCTTGACGTGGAGCTTGAGGCGCCGGGGTAACCCTTCCGTGGGCTGGAAAATGGCCAACTCCCGGCGGACGGCATCGGGCAGGGTGAAGGTGCGGGCGCCAGGATCCCGGTTCTGCCAGAGGCGCAGAAAGCCGGCCTCAAAATCGTCAATGTGCTCCTCCCCACCGGCCTGCCAGGAACAGAACGTGGTGAAGGACTCGTCATTGCTGCTCCAGCCGTTGGGGGTTTCGTTGACGCTGCCGGTGAAGGCCAGGCGCTGGCCAGGGCGGTCTTCAATGATGTCTTCCTTGACGTGGAAGCTGGCGCCGTCGTTGGCCACCTGCCCGTTGTGGAGGGGCAGGGCCACACGGATCTCCGGATGGCCATGGTCCACCAGCCAGGCCAGCAGCTCAGCCCCCAGGGCACCATCATCCTCACCCCCCGACTCCACATGCCGGAACGGAAACTTCCGCACCAGGTGATCACTCAGCACCTGCTCTACCGGCGCCCCGCGGGCAATGGCGGCAACATCCTGACTGCTAAGGAAAACACCGGTAATCAGCCGCATCTGACCATGCCCGCGCCCATCCGGCGTTGCGGCCACAAGCTGCTCCACCCCGTCCAGCACCTGGAGCAGGGCGCGGCTGGTGAAGTAGCCCGTACTGCGCCAATAGCGCACCGCATCCATCAGGGCCGGTCTGTAAAAGCCCTCCAGCAAACTCTCCCTGGAGCTGCTGAAACGCCGCTTCCAGGGATGATCAACAAGCCCCGCCATGGTCAGGTCTCACCCCTCACCCAACTGCATCATTACCAACGTTCCCACTACTTGACAGATCATACTGCTACACTCTATACTCAGTCTTAGAGAGGGTTCCTGGCCCACCACCATGACGTCCCCATCCCCACGACCAGGCTGGTTCTGCTTCTGTCTCAGTCTACTCAGCGTCTTATGGTTCTCACCGGTTGGTGCCGAGAGCACTTTTTCTCATTCCACAAAGCCAGTGGAAGCTGAGGAAAGCCTGGAAAATGCCTGGATGGGGCAATCACTTGGTCTCGGAATCCAGTTGCCACAAGGCTTCTCAATAAGAGCAGAGGGCCTGGAGCAAATTTTCCAGTTTTTCCCTGATTCTTCTCATTCCATAAAGCTAGTGGAAGCTAATTTCTCTCGTTCCACAAAGCTAGTGGAAGCCGAGTGTAAGAGGCTGGGACTGGACCTGAACGGAGACTGGGCAGTGAAAGACTTTCAAGAATTGAGACAGAAGGAGCATTGCCAGAAGAATATTGCAGAAATGCCAAAATACTCCTCCAATCTTGAAAGTCTTCCACTTGTTTTAAGGACGAGTTGCCATGATAGTCTTAGTGAAATTTGCGAGTTGATTCTATGACTGAAATTTCTCCAAAAGGGAAGCTGGTGCTTGATGCTAACATCATCATCAGTGCTATCTTTGGGACTCGCATACGGAAAATCTTGGAGCACCCAGATTTTATATCAAAGATTACTATCTGTTGATCTGCAGTTATTTTGGAAGAAGTTGAAAGTAATGTTCCCAAGATTGCCTGTAGAGAATATATGGATCTGGAAGTTTTTCAGGATTCCTTGATGTCTCTCAAAGAGCGTCTTACTGTATTTTACCATGAGCACATGTATAAAAAAGAGAAAGCCCAGGCTCGACTTCCCAGACATTCCAGTACAACCAATGACTGGCAAGTGGTTGCCCTGGCATTGCATCTAAATTGTGGCATCTTCTCCCATGACAAAGACTTTTGGGGAATCGGTGTTTCTATATGGTCAATCGATACTGTGGAGCGTTGTTTGGAGCAGGGAGGACTCGACCTTTGACTGGCCTTCCTACGGCAATCCCTCACCCCTCGCCCAACTCTCCCATCACCAATTCCAGTTGTTTGGGTGTGCCCACCTGCTGGGTGAACATCAGCCGGCGCAAGTTTTCCAGGGCTTCAAAGTCGGATGCAGCGGGCACAGCAGCCTTCATCGGGTCAAAACCAGCGTAACGGGCGGTGATGAGCAAGTACTGTCCCCCCGCTTGCCATGGGCCCGTTCCTGCATGGGACGCCTTCCCGGTTCGTTGGCCCTGGTGGAGTTACCGTGCCGGGCCGTGGTGAGGGAGACGGCAGGAATGAACCGGGTCATCTGCCGGTGCCGATCAAAACCCGATCAAAAAACCAAACCATGCCGGAAGCGGCGTCCATGCTGGGGTCATGGCAGCTTACCACCGGGCCGGGCTCCCATGGGAGGGTTTGCAGTCAAAACCCGGTTAAAACTTTTGCCCTCATGCCCAGAACGGCACATAACCGGCACGGGGGTGGTCGGGGTCCGCCGGGCGGATCAACTTTGCTTTCAGCGTCTTCCGGATCAGAATGGAGGCCTGAGAAGAATTGGCCTGGCTAATTCCGAAGCGCTCCCGCAGGGTGGCGTTCTTCATGGGTTGACCGCTGAGGTACTTCAGAGCTGCGTGCTGATAGCAGGCCCTGATCTTGTCCTCCAGCGTCATTTCAGAGAATTGGCGCGGTGCAAAAAGAACCACACGAAGACCATCCCCCTCACTCCTGAAATCCGGGGGCGGGAGTTGATACAGCTCTACCGACCGGATCACCTTGTCAATACCGGTGCCAAGCTCCTCACACAGGTTCATCCGACGCATGAGCGAAGCCAAGGCCTCATTGCGGGAATGGGGCCGTGAATCCAGAAATCGCTCCGGGTTCACCAACGGCTTCCCCGGGTTGGTGATCTCCAGGCGGTCACTGAACATCTCGATGGAAGGCCCCGCACCCGTAATGGTCATGTCTTGGTGAATCAAGGCATTGGCAATCAACTCCCGCAGGGCAACAGATGGATACAGTGGTCGCTCTTTACGAAAAGCTTGTTCAATCAGCTCATTGCTGGGAACCAGTGCGTCGATATAATTCATCAATTCCTGAAAGCCGTTGGCATAACCCTTCTGCTGGTCCCGACGACGGGTCACCGTGTCCGCACGGCTCAGGCCATCATAAGCCACAAAGCGCGCGGCTTTGCGGGCCATGGAAGTTGTGAAACTGGTCAGATCTTTGGCAAACAGAATGGCCCCAAGGTTGGTGATGCTCCAATGGTGGCCCACATCCTCCCGGATCAGTTGATCCGCAACAAGTTTTCCGAAGATGCCCTGCCGATTATCCGGCAAGGGTTGCCCGGTGAGGTCAAAATAGCTTGTATAATCCAACAACGATAAAACGTCATCGCCGGATAAAAACTGCGCAGCCAGCCCGCTTTCCCATGCATAGGGTTGCAGCTTGGCCCACAAGGCGCGCTGACGCTCGGGATGGCCTGATAGGGGCGGCGTTGCGCTGCCAATCCGCACATAGGCTGTGCGCTCAAACTCCACCGGGCTGGTGGTTGCGGCCGGAATACTCAACAAGACCAACTGCTGGCCGTGGTGGTCCACCGGATTGAAATCAAAAGCGACACTGGGGGAGAGCCGTGTCTCCAGCCAAAGCTCCAGTAGCTGGTTGCCAACTTTCTGCCTGGACGGCTCAAAGCTTGTGCCAACAGGTGTATGGTCGCTATCCCTGATTCCCCACAGCACATAGGCAGAATCACGATCCGCCAGCCGGGCGGCGTTGGCAAGGGCAGAGATCAACCTGCCGATCATCTGGGGATCAGCGTAGTTCTCCTTGAATTCAAGCCATGGGGTTTCCGCAGGCAGGGCGCGTAAATCGTCAATCAGGGCGCAGACCCGCTCGGCGTTCCTCAGAAGATCAGGGGTCATCCACGATCCCCCTGAAGCATGGGTGATCCGCCTTGCTGGGCGGCCTGAAGCGCCGGGCCGCTGCTGGCGCCAGTCAAAACCCGATCAAACAACCAAACCATGCCAGAAGCCGCGTCAGTGCTGGGGTTATGGCAGCTTACCACCGGGCCGGGCTCCCATGGGAGGCCTTGCGATCAAACCCCGATCAAAGAACCAAACCATGCCAGAAGCCGCGTCAGTGCTGGGGTTATGGGGTCTTACCACCGGGCTGGGCTCCCGTGGGAGGCCTTGCGATTAAAACCCGATCAAACAACCACACCATGCAAGAAGCCGCGTCAGTGCTGGGGTTATGGCAGCCTACCACCGGGCCGGGTTCCCATGGGAGGGCTCGCGATCAAAACCCGATCAAAAAACCGTACCATGCAAGAAGCCGCGTCAGTGCTGGGGTTATGGCAGCCTACCACCGGGCCGGGCTCCCATGGGAGGCCTTGCGATTAAAACCCGATCAAACAACCACACCATGCCAGGAGCCGCGTCAGTGCTGGGGTTATGGGGTCTTACCACCGGGCCGGGCTCCCATGGGAGGCCTTGCGATCAAACCCCGATCAAACAACCACACCATGCCAGGAGCCCCGTCAGTGCTGGGGTTATGGGGTCTTACCACCGGGCTGGGCTCCCGTGGGAGGCCTTGCGATCAAACCCCGATCAAACAACCACACCATGCCAGGAGCCCCGTCAGTGCTGGGGTTATGGGGTCTTACCACCGGGCTGGGCTCCCGTGGGAGGCCTTGCGATCAAAACCCGATCAAAGAACCAAACCATGCAAGAAGCCGCGTCAGTGCTGGGGTTATGGGGTCTTACCACCAGGCCGGGCTCCCATGGGGGGCTCGTGATCAAAACCCGATTAAACAATCACACCACGCCAGAAGCCGCGTCAGTGCTGGGTTTATAGGGTCTTACCACCGGGCCGGGCTCCCATGGGAGGGCTTGCGATCAAAACCCGATCAAACAATCACACCATGCCGGAAGCCACGTCAGTGCTGGGGTTATGGGGGCTTACCACCGGGCAAGGCCCCCATAAAGGGCCTTGTAATCAAAACCCGGTCAAAACTTTTCTCCCGCCCCCCATGACCAGAGTGAGATCAATCCCGCAGGAGGGGCCCATCCCGGTTCTTTGGGCTTGGTGGGACCCATCTCAGGGCGTCTCCAATTCCTTGGCTTGCAATAAAGGTGTTACAGCGGTGTTCTGGGTGGCAACGATTTTCCAACTGTTGTCGCTCTGGCGCACGAGGACGTGTTTCATCCGGGTGTGCAGGGGTGGGACGGGGCCGCTTACGGATGTTGTGATGGCTGTTTTGAGCCAAGGCGGTAAGGCTTTGTAGTCCGTCAGGGTTTGGTCAAGATCGACAATGGCCACGTCGTCCGTGATGAATATCAAGCTGCGCAACTCTTGCCGCAAGCTGGAGCCTTGAAAAACTGTTGCAAAAAGATCAGCATGGCGCTGGCGGTTGGCCCGACGATCCAGATAGAGGGCTCCAAAAATGTTCATAAACTCGGAATCCGGTAAATAAGCCCTGGCCCAGAGGTCTGCGTCAGCCGTGTTCCAGGCCTCACTCATCTTGTCCACCACCAGGGCGCGAATCACAGCCCGATCCAGTGCCCAATCGGGAGCAGAATAGACCGGTAAGCTGCAAGAGAGCGTTGTGATCAGGGCGGCCGCCGTAGCCACCAGCCTTGGCGTGACGGCTTCCCAG
>CBDBOW010000002.1:0-8423 GCA_965208545.1 Candidatus Poriferisocius sp.
GGATGATGGGGTCAGATCGTAGCGCAGCCCGGCGCCGTAGGTGTTGGCGGCTTCTGCCCACACCACTTCCGTGTAGGGGGTGAGGAGGGCATTACCAAGGGGACGGAAGCCATAGGCCAGTTGGGCATCCAGCCGGGTGGTGGGGAGGTGGTTGTTAATGGCCAGATCGCTGTTGCCGGAGAGGGACCAGAGCTCATCCAGCCTTGTGCCGGTGACACCGAAGGAGGGTTGCAGCGTGAAGCTCAGGCCTTCCCCATCTCGCTGGGAAGGTGTAAGGCGGAGGTGACCGCCAATCCCCCATTCCCTGTGGTCGCCACCCCCCAACAACACCCTGGTATCCACCGTGGCGGAGAGGCTGCCGTCCGTGCTCTGCCAGTTGAGGCGGCCGGCCACCTCAGCACCGCCACCATCGTTCTTCTCGGTAATGGCCTGTTGTTGGCCATCCCTGTCGTCCGTATCGGACACACTGCGAATGCTCCAGCCCAGTTCCAACGCAGCACTCAACAGGCCACCCTCAACCGCAAAAGAACGGGAGACCTCTGCCGCCAGGCGCGCCAGTTGCACACTCCTCTCCAGGAAGCTGGAGGTGGCGCCGTCCCCCTTGAAGGCCAGGCCAAATGGTGCGCCTTCCCCTGTAGCCGGATCCATGGCGGGCACCACCTCAAAGCGCACACCACCGGCCCAGCTTGTGAGGCCATCGGTGCGGGTGGCGGCGCTGCCGCCGTCCGGGTTTTGCTTCACCTCGCCACGGCCATAGCCAACGGTGGCCCAGAGGCTCAGTTGTTCCGTAGCCCACCAGGTCACGTAAGGATTGACCATGGTGATACCAATCTCGTAGGTCCCTTCTGCACTGGCGCCGCTGGCCTCTGTGGCGTAGTCCAATCCCCAACGGCTGGTGGTGAGGGCCAGACCGGTCGTCAACTGGGGAATGGGTTGTAGATCAATGCCGATAGTCCCGGAGAAGCCGTTGCCATCAACATCGGTATCCGCGATGATGTTGCGGTAACTGGAATAGTTGCCGCCACCCCATAGGGCAAGGGTGGAAAAGGGATTTTCCCCGGATATGGCATCAGCATCACCTTGGGCAACATTGAGATTGGAGAGGGGCAAGACAAAGTTGCGACCGGAGAGGGCCTGCCACCAGTCCAGGGAACCATTCTTGAGATGTTCCCGCTGGCCATGGAACGCGGCCACCGTATCCGCCACCACATCCTCCAGGCTGAGGGTGAGGAGTGTACTGGGCGGTGATCCTGAAGCGGTGGTGTTGAGGCGGGAGGTGATGACCTCCGTGATCTCACCCGTCAGTTGTTGCATCATGTCCGGCAGGACCACATCTTCCAGGACCGCCTCAGTTTTTTCTTTGGCTTCTATCTCCATGGCCGCTTCGCCATGGGTGGAACGGCCATGGGCCGCAGCCAGATTGCCGTTACCCGCTATGTCCTCAGTCACGTTCGCCGGGATCGTCAGCGTCACCCGCCCATCCGCCATTGGCGTCACCAACACTGTCCAGACCGTGCCGGGTGTGGTTTCTGTCAATGGGGAGAGGGTGGCATTCACCACCGTGATGTCAACCACGGTGAAACCCCTCACCACTTCGTTGAAGCTGATGGTTGCTGTGAAGGGTGCTGTGCTGGTCGCGGGAACATCCGTGATGGTCACCAGTGGCGCGGCGTTATCCACCTCGTAGCTGTTGTGGTTCGCTCCCGTCGGCACGGTGGTGGAGAGAGCATTGCCATTCTCATCCTGAATGTTCCGTCCACTGGCGAAGCCCAGCGTCACCGTGCCGTTGAAGCTGGCCAGGTCACCACCGGAGACGGTTACGTCATAGACGCCCGTCTCGCCACCCACTGGCTCCACAGTGGTGACGGTGGCCGTGCTGCCGCTCACCGTAAAGTCCGCAACATTCACGTTCATCACTGCTTCGGAGAAAGTGACACGCCACGTGAGGCTATCCCCGTTGGTGGGGGACGTGGTTGGAGCTTGCCGCACAATCGAGATCACCCGCGGCGCTGTTGTATCCCTATCCGGAATCATGCTTGACGGCTCATCATTCACCAGTGCTGCGGTATAAGTAGAGCTGGCCGGTGGCGCTGCCATATTGCCGTTGCCCGCCTCATCCGTGGCCACACCCGCCGCAATCGTCAGCGTCACCACGCCATCCGCCATTGGCGTCACCAACACTGTCCAGACTCTGCCGGGTGTGGTTGTACTTTCTGTGAACGCAGACAGGGTGGCATTGCCTGCCGTGATGTTATCCACCATGAACCCACTCACCACTTCATTGAAGGTGATGGTTGCCGTGAAGGGTGCGCTGCTCCTTGGGGGAACATTGGTGATGGTCACCCTCGGCGCCGTGGTGTCGTCATCATCCGTGATGGTCAACGTCACCGGCGCCGGTCCCGTCACCCCAACTGTATTCACCGCCATCCCGCTGACCGTCACCGACAGGTCTTCCGACGCTTCTACATCATTGTCCACCGCCGTCAGCGTCACCGCGTTGGCGCTTGACGTCATCCCCGCCGGAATCACCAGAACAGGAGGGTTCACATCCAGTTCAACCGCACCCAGAACATCTGCTGGCACCGATACCGTCACCAGCGTCTCCACTGCTGACGGGTTGCTCAACATGGCCCGAATCTCGCTCATGCCAGCCGCTTCGGTAATCGTGTCTGGTGAACGCGAGAGCGTCACCACAGGTCTGGCATCGTTATCTTCCACCGCCACCGTGGCGGTGGCGAAAGCTGGATCACCCAATACGTAGGTTGCAGGAACAACACCCGCAAGCATCACCATCACCATGCCGGCATCTTCATCTACATCATCGTCATCTGTGACAACGCTCAATGCTGCCGTCGTTTCCCCCACGTTAAAGGTCACGGAAGTTGGCGCTGATCCAGAGATCACCCCTCCGTTTTCCGTCACTGTCACGTTCACCGTCAGTGCATTTGTTGTGTCATCCCCTGTCCGGGTGAGGGTGAACGCCGCCGCTGTCCCTTCGGTGACGGACGAATTATCTGCCGCAATGGTGACGCTGGGCAGAACGTTTTCCGATACGGTGACCGTCACGCTGGCTACGGTGATGCCCTGGTAATCCGCACCCGTAGCGGTGTGGGTGATGGTGGCGGTGTCGTCTGCATTGTCCGTATCTGGCATCGCCATCACGCTCACCGTCTGCACCGTATTCCAGTTGGCCACCGTGAAGATGAGGGTGGCCGGGGTGAAGGTCACATCGGTGTTATCCGATGACGGCGTGATGGTCACGTCATTGGTGGGCTGAGAAGTGAGTACCACTGTGTAGGCACCGGTGCCACCCTCGTTCATCGTCAGCGGCGAGCCGCTCACCGTCACGCCACGTTCGTCATCATCGGTGACGGTGACCGTGGCCTCTGATGCAGAGCCCACTTGGTACATCGCCGGGGTGTCGCTGTCGGCCGCCACCTCCACTGTCACCACGCTATCGGCCTCATCCACATCATCGTTCAGGGTTGCAACCGTGAACGTGGCCTGCGTCTCCCCTTCCATCACCGCCACCGTCCGTGCTCCTTCATCGGTGGCGGCAACCACGTCTTCCGTCTCGGCAACGGTCAGGTTCACCGTCAGGTCCGTTGGTGCCGCCACATCCAGGGTGAGGGTGAACATCAGATCATTGCCCTCCTCCACCGCTGACGACGGACCGGAAATCGTCACCGTCGGGGGGATGGGGACGACCGTCCCGCTGGCGGGATAGCCATCGCTCGTCACCGTCTCCATGCCGCTTAACTGGTCGGTGAAACTCACCTGCACCCGCACCTTCCTGCCCACGTCGTCGGCCGTCAGCGTGTAGGTGCTGGACGTCTCGCCGCTGATGTCCTCACCATTCATCCCGTCCTCGTCTTCCCGCATCCACTGGAAGGCGTAGTCGTCCGGGAAGGTGACTGGTAATCCGTCACTGTCGGCAATGGCGCCCTGGTTGGCGCTCAGCGTGTCCCCCACGGTGGCCCCATCGGAACTGGTGATGGTCGGCAGCCCGGTGGCGGCGTTGTTGGCTGGCAGGCTGAGATACAGCGTGCGTGTGCTCTCGCCAGACCAGTCAAGCGAGAGGTCCCAGGTGTAGCCCGTCTCTTCCACGAAAGAGACTGCGGTGGCGTCGCTGAAGTCGTAGGGCGTGGTGTCGCAAACATGCAACTTGAGTGCCGCTACCTCCGTATCGGTGAGTCCGGTGGCAGATTGCAAATCAAAACTCAGGTCGCCAGGCCCTAGGATGACGTTAATATCAGCAACGTAAATACCCGTAATGGTGTAATTATTGGTGCCGATGTCGAAGTCCGTGTCGGAGAGGATGCCTGGGCTAGTCGCTGACCGATTATATCCCCAGTTCGTGTGGATTCCTTCCTGAATTCCCCCCACCGTCACGGTCCCGGTCCAGATCTGGCGTCGGGTTGCGAAGTTCGGCTCTGCACAGACGGTGGCCACCTTGATCTCGAAATCGTCGTGTACCGTGTCGGTGCCGTCGTTGGCCGTCACCCGCACGGTGAGGGTGCCCCCGTCACTAGCCTGGGGCGTGCCCGAAAAGCTGCGGGTGGTGTCGTCGAAGCTGAGCCAGGTCGGCAGGGCGCTATCGTCGGACAACATCGCCGTGTAGCTGAGCGTGTCGTCGGTGTCCTCATCGGCAAAGGTGGTATCCGGGAACGTGAAGCTGAACGCTGTGCCCTCCATTGCCGTCTGATCTGGGATCTCGGTTGCCACCGTGGGGGCGTTGTTGGTGGTGTTGGCGTAGCCCTTGACGATGATGAAGTACGATTCGGTGCTGGTTACCCACGCCATCGTGCTTATTTGAAAGTGTTCGCTGCCGTCGGCGATGCTCCAGCCCTCCGCAGCACCGGAGTCCTCGTCATCCGAGGCAGTTGTATACCAATCCGCAGACCCGAAATCATCGCTAGTTACCAGATAGTAGGTACTCTCTTGTGTAAGAGTTGTGGGGGATGTCGGCGTCAGCACTAATGTGAAGTCCAATAACATGGCTGTGAAGTCGGCAACCTTCGTTCCGGTTCTCGACCCGATGTGAAGCGTCGCCGTATTGCCGTTGCTGTCTGCAAAGCCGAATCCGCGAAGCGTGATGCTGGTCAGCGTGTAGTCGGAGGCATTGGCGCCCGTCGTGAACGCCTGTGCTTTCCTGTTCGCAGCCGGCGTGTCTGCAGATGTCTTCCCTATGTTTGACACCAGCGTCACGGTGGTCTGCGCCTGGGCCGGAGTAGCCACAGCCGTAGCTGCCATGGCCAATAAATAACGGGCCACGGCTCCACTGCGCTGCCCCAGCGGCTCCGCCAGGGGCAGCAACAGGGCAGCACTCCCCAGCAGCACCGCCAACTGGCGGACAATCCTCTTCCCAGATTGGTGGCTATCACGCCCCCCAATCAGCCACGGTTTCCACAGGAAGGCGCTAGGCTGGCCGACTGGCCGACTGGCCGACTGGCCGACTGGCCGACTGGCCGACTGGCCGACTGGCCGACTGGCCGACTGGCCGACTGGCCGACTGGCCGACTGGCCGACTGGCCGACTGGCCGACTGGCCGACTGGCCGACTGGATTACGTCTTTCCTGTTCCCGTCACCCATGACGAGCCATCCCTCCCCGTGGAGGCAGGCGTCGCCACTACTGGTAGCGCTGCTGGCGCCAACTGGCTGGAAGGTCAAGGGAATACGGGCTGGTCAGCATCATCCTACCACCTCAAGCCTCGTTCCGCAACTGGGGACCTGGGAGCGCTTGCTGGTCCACGAGAAATCACGTCACCACTGGCTTTTCATGGTGAGCCGTCTGCCGCCCAGAAGGCCTTGCCTGATGTTGCACAATGCCCCTTCCCATGGGTTCCCCCTCACGCTGGGCTGAGCCGTTGGGCTGTGAGCTGCCCAAACCGGGCTTTGCGGTGGCGCCACGAAAATCCCGCCCCTGGACGCCCCGCCCCACGGGAAGGGAACACAGACACGTCAATCCATCCTATCGCCTCAACCTCGAACCTCGTTCCACAACCGAGAACCTGGGGGAGCTTGCTGGCCCACGAGAAATCTCGTCACCACTGGCTTTTCGTGGTGAGCCGCCGGCCGCCCGGAAGGCCTTGCCTGATGTTGCAAAACGCCCCTTCCCATGGGTTACCCCTCAGGCTGGGCTAAGCCGTTGGGCTGTGGGCTTCCCAAACCGGGCTTTGCGGTGCCGCAGCGAAAATTCCGCCCCTGGACGCCCCGCCTCACGGGAAGGGAACACGGACAGGTAGGCACCATCTTGCCACCTCAAACGCCGTTCCGCAACCGAGGGCCTGGGGCAGCTTGCTGGCCCACGAGAAACCTTATCACCACTGGCTTTTCATGGTGAGCCGCCAGCCACCTGGAAGGTCTTGCTTGATGTTGCAAAGTGCCCCTTCCCATGCATGGGTTCTCCCCTCACGCTCAACTGAGCCGTTGGGCTGTGGGCTGTCCAAACCGGGCGTTGCCTTGCCGCAACAAAAGTCCCGCCCCTGGACGCCCCGCCCCACGGGAAGGGAACACAGACACGTCAATCCATCCTATCGCCTCAACCTCGAACCTCGTTCCGCAACCGAGGACCTGGGGCAGCTTGCTGGCCCACGAGAAATCCCGTCACCACTGGCTTCTCATGGTGAGCCGCCCGCCGCCCGGAAGGCCTTGCCTGATGTTGCAAACGCCCCTTCCCATGGGTTACCCCTCAGGCTGGGCTAAGCCGTTGGGCTGTGGGCTGTCCAAACCGGGCGTTGCCTTGCCGCAACGAAAGTCCCGCCCCTGGACGCCCCGCCCCACGGGAAGGGAACACAGACACGTCAATCCATCTTATCGCCTCAACCTCGAACCTCGTTCCGCAACCGAGGACCTGGGGGAGCTTGCTGGCCCACGAGAAATCCCGTCACCACTGGCTTCTCATGGTGAGCCGCCCGCCGCCCGGAAGGCCTTGCCTGATGGTCTGAAACGCTCCCTCCCCATGAGACGTGCGCCCACGCTGAACGGAGCCGTTGGGCTGAGTCGTTGGGCTGTGGGCTGTCCAAACCAGGCTTTGCCTTGCAGCAACAAAAGTCCCGCCCCTGGACGCCCCGCCCCACGAGAAGGGAACACAGACAGGTCAATACCATCCTACCACCTCAACCTCGAACCTCGTTCCGCAACCGAGGACCTGGGGGAGCCTGCTGGCCCACGAGAAATCCCGTCACCACTGGCTTTTAACGGTGAGCCGCCCGCCGCCCGGAAGGCCTTGCCTGATGTTGCAAAACGCCCCTTCCCATGGGTTACCCCTCAGGCTGGGCTAAGCCGTTGGGCTGTGGGCTGTCCAAACCAGGCTGTGCCTTGCCGCAACAAAAGTCCCGCCCCTGGACGCCCCGCCCCACGGGAAGGGAACACAGACAGGTCAATACCAACCTACCGCCTCAACCTCAAACCTCGTTCCGCAACCGAGGACCTGGGGCAGCTTGCTGGCCCACGAGAAATCCCGTCACCACTGGCTTTTAACGGTGAGCCGCCCGCCGCCCGGAAGGCCTTGCCTGATGGTCTGAAACGCTCCCTCCCCATGAGACGTGCGCCCACGCTGAACGGAGCCGTTGGGCTAAGCCGTTGGGCTGTGGGCTGTCCAAACCGGGCTTTGCCTTGCCGCAACAAAAGTCCCGCCCCATGGGGAGGTCGTCCGCGCCACCCCCTCCCGCCGTGGATGCCCAGGCGGGCAGGAATGGCCACTGGCCACCCCACACCGCCCACCGCCACCACCACCCAGGCAGCCGGCGCGTACACGACGGGAGTAGCGCCTCGTTTTGTTGGCGACAGCCTGAAGGATGGAGTCTTGGGCAGGGATGGTGAAAGAAGGGCCAGGCAGAGAGATCGCGCTTGTCCTGGTGCGCTCACCCGGAACTCGGGTTGATGTGACGTAGCTGGAGGAGCCCAGCCCTGGGCAGCCCTGGGCAGTACCCCGAGCGTCGCAGCCGTTGCCTGGGCTGGAGTTCTGATCCGCACCCACCAGCACGGCACCCCAAGACCCTGGCCAGGAAACGGCCCGGCGCCATGGCTGTCGTCCCTCCTCCACCAGCCCATCAATCGGTGCAACGGCGTGGCGTGGCGGCGCAATCGGCCCGCTGGAATCGGGTCCCTCCTGCAACCAGCCCATCAATCGGTGTAACCAGCAGGTGGGGCTTGCTGGAGAGCACCGCCAGGGGCTGCAACCAGCCCATCAACCGGTGCAACGGCGGGCCAGAGACCACGCTTGTCCTGGTGCGCTCACCCGGAACTCGGATTGATGTAACGTATCTGGAGGAGCCCAGCCCTGGCCAGCCCTGAGCAGAACCCTGAGCGCCGCAGCCGTTGCCTGCGCTGGAGTTCTGATCCGCACCCACCAGCACAACACCCCAGCACCCAGGCCGGAAAACGGCCCGGCGCCATGGCTGTCGTCCCTGCTGCACCA
>CBDBOW010000003.1:0-9025 GCA_965208545.1 Candidatus Poriferisocius sp.
GAACGATGGTGGCGGTGCTGAGCTGGCCGGTAACCTCAACTGGCGTAACGCCATCACCACAACCCCCAGGTGGCCGGCGGGTCCCCATGGAACAGGTAGGTGTGGCTTGGGCTTGGCGAGTTCATGGGGGAGCGAAGTTTTACACCATGACCGGTGGTGATCGGAGGATGTCGAGGGTTCCTCAAGGGGCTGAAGAAAAGGTCGGCCAGGTCACTGGAAACCGGGAATCAAGTCAGAAATCAATGAGGGACCCATGAAGAACGATGGTGGCGGTGCTGAGCTGGCCGGTAACCTCAACTGGCGTAACGCCATCACCACAACCCCCAGGTGGCCGGCGGGTCCCCATGGAACAGGTAGGTGTGACTTGGGCTTGTGGGTTCATGGGGGGAGCGAAGTTTTACACCATGACCGGTGGTGATCAGAGGATGTCGAGGGTTCCTCAAGGGGCTGAAGAAAAGGTCGGCCAGGCCACTGGAAACCGGGAATCAAGTCAGAAATCAATGAGGGACCCATGAAGAACGATGGCGGCGGTGCTGAGCTGGCCGGTAACCTCAACTGGCGTAACGCCATCGCCACAACCCCCAGGTGGCCGGCGGGTCCCCATGGAACAGGTAGGTGTGACTTGGGCTTGCGGGTTCATGGGGGAGCGAAGTTTTACACCATGACCGGTGGTGATCGGAGGATGTCGAGGGTTCCTCAAGGGGCTGAAGAAAAGGTCGGCCTGGCCACGTGAAACCGGGAATCAAGTCAGAAATCAATGAGGGACCCATGGAGAACGATGGTGGCGGTGCTGAGCTGGCCGGTAACCTCAACTGGCGTAACGCCATCACCACAACCCCCAGGTGGCTGGCGGGTCCCCATGGAACAGGTAGGTGTGACTTGGGCTTGTGGGTTCATGGGGGAGCGAAGTTTTACACCATGACCGGTGGTGATCGGAGGATGTCGAGGGTTCCTCAAGGGGCTGAAGAAAAGGTCGGCCTGGTCACTGGAAACCGGGAATCAAGTCAGAAATCAATGAGGGACCCATGAAGAATGATGGTGGCGGTGCTGAGCTGGCCGGTAACCTCAACTGGCGTAACGCCATCACCACAACCCCCAGGTGGCCGGCGGGTCCCCATGGAACAGGTAGGTGTGGCTTGGGCTTGCGGGTTCATGGGGGAGCGAAGTTTTACACCATGACCGGTGGTGATCAGAGGATGTCGAGGGTTCCTCAAGGGGCTGAAGAAAAGGTCGGCCAGGCCACTGGAAACCGGGAATCAAGTCAGAAATCAATGAGGGACCCATGAAGAACGATGGCGGCGGTGCTGAGCTGGCCGGTAACCTCAACTGGCGTAACGCCATCGCCACAACCCCCAGGTGGCCGGCGGGTCCCCATGGAACAGGTAGGTGTGACTTGGGCTTGCGGGTTCATGGGGGAGCGAAGTTTTACACCATGACCGGTGGTGATCGGAGGATGTCGAGGGTTCCTCAAGGGGCTGAAGAAAAGGTCGGCCAGGCCACTGGAAACCGGGAATCAAGTCAGAAATCAATGAGGGACCCATGAAGAACGATGGCGGCGGTGCTGAGCTGGCCGGTAACCTCAACTGGCGTAACGCCGACGGCAGCTTCTCCACCACACTGGACACAAGAGTGTTGTTGGGGGGTGGCCACCACCGGGAATAGGGCATCGGCGGTCACCTCCGCCTCACACCCTCCCGCCGGCATGGGGAAGGCCTAAGCCTCACCTTACAACCCTCTTTTGGTGTCACTGGTACCCGTCTGGATGAGCTCTGGTCCCTCTCCGGTGATGGCGACCTGGCCATCAACAACAATCAGCCCGGCGCCCGGTTGGATGCCGAGTTGGCCTATGGCTTCCCCCTTGGTGATGCCCTCCTCACCCCCTACACGGAACTGGCGTGGGAAGAAACTGCCAGCATCTACGGGGCAGGGCTACGTTATGGCTTCAGCACGTCCCTGGAACTGGACCTGAAGGGCACCCGTCGCAGCAACGCCCACGGCGATACGGAACACCGCTTCTCCCTGGACGTGCGCTCTGGTCTCTGAGCCGCCGCCTTCTGAGACATCACCCCTGAGCGGGGGGCACACGACCCTGAACAGGGCGTAGCAGGGGCGGCAGTGGCCAGACGGGGGAAATGGCTTCGATGAGGGGAACCGTGACCTTTTTGGTCTTCTCATCCAAGACTCGGGTCTTCAGGAGCCAATCTGAAAGCTCTATCCTGATGGAACTGTCTGAGGCTCCCATGAACTTCAATACAGCCAACAGCACCCTGCGCCAATTGATGGCCAACGGCCTGTGCTACCGTGTGCCCATGTTCCAGCGGGACTATGCCTGGGGAGCGGATGAATGGGCTGATCTCTGGCAGGATATGGTTGCCCTGGTGGATGAAGAAGACGCTGAACCGGCCCATTACATGGGCTATCTGGTGTTGCAGTCACCCAACAACAGGGAGTTTGACATTATTGATGGGCAGCAACGGATGACCACCATGAGTGTGTTGATTTTAGCGGCAGTCGCCCATCTTATGGATCTGTCCATGGCGGAGGGGGCAGACAGCAAGAATCGCCAGCGGGCTGACCAGTTGCGTAACAGTTACATTGGCTACCTGGATCCGGTAACCTTGGTCCCCCAATCAAAACTGACCTTGAACAAAAATAATGATCGCTTTTATCAACATTATCTGGTTCCCCTTGAGCAGCCCTTGCGCAAGCAAGGACTGAGTGTATCAGAAAATCTTCTCCGCCAGGCATTTTTCTGGTTCAAGGATCGCATGAAGAAACAATTGGGTGGGAGTGGGATTGCGCTGGCGCGCTTTATCGATGTCTTGGTCGATAAATTGTTTTTTACGGTGATTACTGTGACCGATGAGTTGAATGCTTTCAAAGTCTTTGAAACGCTGAACGTCCGCGGCGTGCGCCTGTCTGCAACAGACCTGTTGAAAAATTATCTGTTTTCTGTTGTGTCTCGTGACAAGCCCCATGCACAGGATATCAAGGATCTGGAAGATCGCTGGGATAGTATCGTTGATTTACTGGGCAGCGAGAGGTTTCCCGAATTTCTGAGAACGTTCTGGAATAGCCGCAACAAACTGGTGCGTAAGGCGGAGTTGTTCAAGGTGATTCGCAACGGCATCCGGGACAAGGCGGCGGCCTTTACGTTGATCTGTCAACTGGATAGAAGCGCACAGGTGTACGTGGCTTTACGCAAGCCGGAGCAAGGCAGTGACTGGACGGCTGAGGAGTGTAGAAGCCTGGAGCAGCTAAGAATGTTTTCAGTGCGCCAGCCCTTGGCATTGCTATTGGCTGTATTCGAGCGGTTTGGCGAGCAGGACCGCCATGGTTTTCAAAAATTCCTACGAGCCATAGCTATTTTATCGTTCCGGTACAACGTGATTTGTGGACGACAAAGTAAAGAGCAAGAAGGTATTTATAATCAAGTTGCACAGGATATTTCATCATCCAAGATAAAGACGATCAATGAGGCGTTATCAAAGCTGCGGCCAATCTACCCGGATGATCGAGAATTTGAAGGGGCATTTGCAGAGAAGACTTTACAGACAACTAGCCCCCGCAACAAGAAGGTGGTGCGTTTTGTTCTATTCGCATTAGAAAAGCACACCTCAGGCAACACTTTTGAAATTGAAGATTCACACCATACCATTGAACATGTTTTGCCAGAAAATCCCGGCGATGACTGGTGTCAATTTGATGAACAACAGCAAGAAATATTTACTTATCGCTTGGGTAATATGACAATTCTAAAGGCAAGTGAAAATCGTGAGCTTAACAACTCAGCCTATGATGAAAAGCGATTGACCTATGGGAAGAGTGACTTCAACATCACCAGAAACCTGGCAGAACGGTACGACCAATGGACAGTTGAGAAGATCTGCGCCAACCAGAGGTGGATGGCCAAACAGGCAACGTCAATCTGGAGAGTGGATTTTCCCTGATGTGGATTTTCCCTGATGTGGATTTTCCCTGATCAGGCCATACTGCCCCCAATCTCCAGCCCAAATTCTTTCGGGTCACCCAAAACGACCAGTGACGTATTCTCGGGTGTCCTTCACCTTGGGATTATTGAAGATTTCTTTGGTTTCGTTATATTCTGCCAAGTAGCCCACCTTGCCGTCACTCCCCTCCACCGCAACGGCGTTGTAAAAGGCAGTCATGTCGGAAACCCGCACAGCCTGCTGCATGTTGTGGGTCACAATGATGATGGTGAAGTTCTGCTTGAGGGCATGGAGCGTATCTTCCACTTTGAGAGTGGAGATGGGATCCAGGGCGGAGCATGGTTCATCCATCAGGATCACCTCCGGCTCCACGGCAATGGCGCGGGCAATGCAGAGACGCTGCTGCTGCCCACCTGAAAGGGAAAGACCACTTTCCTGGAGCTTGTCTTTGCACTCATCCCACACGGCAGCCCGGCGCAGGGAGGTTTCCACCAGCTCGTCCATGTTCCCCTTGAACCCGTTGATGTGCGCCCCGAAGGCAATGTTCTCGTAGATGGTTTTGGGAAAAGGATTGGGCTTCTGGAACACCATGCCGATGCGCCGCCGCACCTCCACCGGATCCACGCGAGGACCATACAGGTCTTCACCATGAAACAACACCTTGCCCTTCATGCTGAAGGATTCGATCAGGTCGTTCATGCGGTTAAAACACCGCAGCACCGTGGACTTCCCACAGCCGGATGGTCCAATGAAGGCGGTCACCTTGTGCTTGGGAATGTCCAGGAAGACGTTCCTGACGGCCGCGAACGTCCCGTAGCTGATGGTGACGTTGTCACAACTGATGACGGGATCGGCAATGGAGGGCGTCATGGTGCGGAATGGGAGAAGGAGGGGTCAGGAAGCGGAGAAGCGCGCCAGCCAGCGGGCCACCAGGTTGGCCGCCAGAATCATCACCACAAGGATGAACGACGCCGCCCAGGCCAGTTGCACCTGGGGTGCAAAGGGCATGATGCCGAAGTTGTAAATCTGGACGGACATGGTGGCCGTGGGGGCCAGAAGGCCCAACCCTGAGGACCAGTCGGGCCAGAAGGGGGAAAACAGGGCCGTAAAGATCAGCGGGGCGGTTTCTCCAGCGGCCCGGGCAATGCCCAGCACCACCCCCGTGGCAATGGGGGAGACGGCCGCCGGCAACACCACGCGGGTAATGGTGACAAACCGGGAGGCGCCAATGCCCAGGGACCCCATGCGCAACTCCGGGGACACCAGCTTGAGTCCCTCGTCGGTGGTCTTGACAATGGTGGGCAACATCAACACCGCCAACGCCAGAGACCCCGCCATGGCCGAGAAAGACTCGCCCCAGAGGATGCGGGTGTTCACCACCAGGGCATAGATAAACAAGCCGCAGATGATGGAGGGGACCCCAGCCAGCACGTTGACGCCAAAGCGAATGGACTGGGCAAACCAACCCTTCCTGGCCACCTCCGCCAGGTAGATGCCGCCCCCCACGCCAACGGGAATGGCCACCAGTGCCGCCCCACCCGTCACCATGGCGGTGCCAATGATGGCGTTGCCCATGCCCATGGGCTCGGACAAGCCCGGCGGCGGCGGCAACTCCGTGAAGATGGCAGGGGTGATGGCTCCCCCCCCCTTGTAGAGCACATAGAGAATGACCACCACCAGGGGCAGCACCGCCAGGGCGGAAAACAGGGCCGCCAGCAGATTCATGGCCCGGTTCCAGAGGTTGCGGGGGGCGTAGGGGTTGTAGTTCAGCCCCGCGGCCGTCGGTGGGTGTTGAGGGGCGGTCATGGCGTCAGTCATATTTCAAGGCCAGCCGTTTGACGATGACCTGGGCGCAGATGTTCACCAGGAGGGTGAGGATCATTAACACCAGGGCCGCGTAGTACAGGGCGGACACCTGGATGTCGTCCGCCTCGCCAAACTGGTTGGCCAGCAGGGAGGCGATGGTGCTGCTGGGGGAAAACCAACTGGCGCTCAGGTTGGTGGAGTTGCCGATAATCATGGTCACGGCCATGGTTTCCCCAAGGGCGCGCCCCAGGGCCAGCATGGCGCCCCCCACAATCCCGGAAATCGCGGCCGGGATGAGCACCTGGAAGATGCTGGTCCAGCGGCTGGCCCCAACGGCGTAGGCCCCCTGACGCAACTCCGGGGGCACCTGGTTGAGGGAGTCCCGGGAGACAGCCGTGATGATGGGCAGCAGCATCACCACCAGGATCAGGGAGGCCATGGCCAGGTTGGGGCCGCCGGGTTCCGTACCGAAGACGGGAAGCCAGCCCAGATGGGTGTGCAGCGGTGTGAAGGCCGCCAGAAAACCGTTGAGCATGGCCATGGCCCAAAGCCCCAGCACCACGGAGGGGATGGCCGCCAGGAGTTCCACCATGAAGCCGATGGTGGTTCTCAGCTTTTGGGGAAGGAAGTCTTCCGTCAGGAAAATGGCGGTGCCCACCCCCAGGGGTACGGCCAGCAGCAGGGCCAGGGCCGAGGTCATCAGGGTGCCGTAGATGGGGGTCAGCGCTCCGTAATCATTGCGGACCGGATTCCAACTGCCGTTGGCCAGAAAGCCCAGGCCGAAGTGGGGAAGGGCGCCCCAGCGCACCCCGAACGTCTCTTCGTCGTTCCAGGGGGCGATGCCTTGCCAGATGGAGTCCGGATGCCAGGGCAGGAGGCTGGAGAGGTCCCCTTGAAACACCGCCTGGAAGCCCACGGTGAAGAAAATTCCCAACACCGTCAGGCTCACCACGGCGGCGAGGAGGGCCGTCATGCGGATGAAGGCGTGGTCAAGCAGCTTTTCTGTCCAGGGACGCTTCTTGTGGGTGAACATGGGCGCCATCGATACTGCGGCGGAGATTGTGATCCGGAAGCCATGCCTGAGGCGGCAAGGCTGGAGCCGTTGCCCCAGCCTTGCCCATGACGTGGCTCAGCGTTGCAAGGAGGCAACGGCGGCCTTGGACCTGGCCACCACGCTGTCGGGCAGGGGCACATAGCCCAGGGAGTCGCTGATGGCCTGGGCCTCCTCCGAGAGCATGTAGTTGAAGGTCCGCTTCAGGGCGTCCAGGTTGGCGCCGTTGCCGGTCCGGTACGCCAGAACCCAGGTGAGGGACACGATGGGGAAGGAATTGGCGCCGGCAGGGTTGGCGTCCGTTCCCCGCAACTGATCGTCCAGAACGATCTTGGAGAGACCCTCGGCGGCAGTGGCGGCGCTGGGCTTCACGTAGTTGCCGTCCTTGTTCTGAAGAGCAGCCGTCTGCAGGCCGGAGCGCTGCACGTAGCCGTAATTCACGTAGCCGATGGTGCCCACCTTGTTCTGAATCAGTCCGGCCACACCGGAATTGCCCTTGCCGCCCACGCCAACGGGCCACTCAACGGTTTTGCCGGCGCCCACCTTCTCTTCCCATGTGGAGGAAAAAGCCGAGAGGGACTTGGTGAAGCCTGCGGTGGTGCCGGAGCCATCGGAGCGGTGGGCCACGGTGATGCCGCCAGGGGCGCAACCCAGGGCGGACCAGTTGCTGATGGCGCCCATGAAGACGTCCACCACTTGGCTCTGGCTGAGCTTGAGGTCACAACCGGGCTTGTTGTAGGCCACCGCAATGGCGCCGCCGGTCATGGGGATTTGCACGGCGCCACGGCGCACCCTGGCCACCTTTGCGTCGTCCATGGCGGAATCCGAGGCGCCGAAGTCCACATCGTTGTTGGTGAACAGCTTGACGCCGGTGCCGGAACCCGTGGCCTGGTAGTTGACCTGGGGGCCGCCGGTGGCAGCCAGGTCCTTGAACCAGCGCTCATAGATGGGGGCAGGGAACGTGGCGCCCGCGCCGGCGAGGCGGATCTGCGCCAGAGAAGGTCCGGAAAAAGTGGTCACAGCGGCAAACAGCCCTGCACTGGCGGCAGTGAGGGTCTTTGCGACAACGGACACGGACATGGAAATTCTTTTTGGGAAGTGGAGCAAAGATCTCCCCAATCGAGCAGAGGCTAAGGACAGGACGTTAAGGCAATCAGGGATAGGCGTTAAGGGTCCGGACCCGGCACGTTAAGGAATGACTATGGGGCGTCCCGGATTCGCTCAACCCCAGGAGCACCGTTCAGCAACCGACCCCTGAACTCGCCGTTGCCGCGGTGGCGCAGGTACGCTGAATCATCACGTGATCCGGTCGTCGATGGGTCGAGCCGTTGGAATCGATCTCGGGACCACAAACTCTGTTGTGGCTGTTCTGGAGGGGGGACGCCCCCAGGTGATTGCCAATGCCGAGGGTTTGCGCACCACCCCCTCCATTGTGGGTTTCAGCAAGGCGGGGGAGCTGCTGGTGGGTCGCCAAGCCCGGCGTCAACTGGTGCTCAGTCCCGGTAACACGTTTGCCAACCTGAAACGCTTCATTGGCCGCCACTACGATGAGCTGGACGAGGTCTTCAAGGGGGTTCCCTACACCATTCGCCGCAACGACCAGGGCAACATCCGCATTGTCTGCCCGGCCACGGAGCGGGAGTACGCCCCGGAGGAGCTGGTGGCCTCCACCCTCCGCAAACTGGTGGACGATGCCGCCGCCTACCTGGGGGAACCGGTTGAAGCGGGGGTGATCACCGTGCCTGCCTATTTCAACGACTCCCAACGTCAGGCCACCCGTGATGCCGGCCGCCTGGCGGGCCTTGAGGTGTTACGCATCCTCAACGAGCCCACCGCCGCGGCCCTGGCCTGTGGGTTTGATCGCAAGTCGGCCCGTTGTGTGCTGGTGTTCGATCTGGGGGGCGGTACGTTTGACGTTTCTCTGCTGCGGATTCGCAACGGGGTCTTCGACGTGAAGGCCACCAGCGGCGACACCCAACTGGGGGGCAACGACTTTGACCAGCGCATCGTGGACTGGCTGGCGGATCAATTCCAGGCGGACCATGACCTGAACCTGCGCCGGGATCGCCAGGCCCTGCAACGGCTTCTGGACGGGGCCGAGAAGGCCAAGCAGGAATTGTCGGGGGTGCGCCTGACCACCGTTTCCCTCCCCTTCATTGCCACGGGTGGGGACGGACCGTTGCACCTGGAGTGTGAGCTGTCCCGCCGCACCTTCGAG